>NZ_CP145261.1 GCF_040739495.1 Staphylococcus capitis subsp. capitis
ATGTCAAACTTTAAAAGAATTACAATACAAGAATTTGAACAAGAAAGATTTTATAAACTATATAAATTTTTATTTGAAGATGATTATTTTAGAAAGCTTAGTGACTCTGCAAAAATTGCTTACTGTATGTTTAGAGATCGATTCGAATTATCTAAAATGAATAATTGGATTGATGACAATGGTAATGTATATTTAATATTTACTACTAAAGATTTATGTGAATTTTTAAATTGCGGAACTCAAAAAGTAACTAAAATCAAAAAAGAATTAGAAAATTTTAACCTTTTAGAACAAGAAAGACTGGGTTTAAACAAACCAAATAAAATATATATCCTAGAGCCTAAAAAACCTTCTAAAACTAATAATAGTAAGGAATTTCGAAAATCAAAATTCCAGAATAATGAAAATCAAAATTCCAGAGTTTTGAAAGTCAAAAAACAAGAATTTCGAAAATCAAAATTTAATGATACTGAATTTAATGATACTGAATTTAATGATACTGATGATAATGATTTGAATGATTTGAATGATATAAATAACAATATTTCTACAACTACTAATCATTCGAATCATTCAAATTATCAAAAAAATAAATTTAATAATGATGCTTTAAAATTCCAAGTACTTGAAGAATTACCAAACCAAATCAAAGATTATTTAAGCAATTTTGAAATCAGAGAGATTCGTATTATTAAGAGTGTTTTACTTAAAGGGAAAAAGTCTTTTAATAATAAAAATAATACATATTACCGTTTAGAAGATGTTGAATTTGAAATTATTAATGTTTTAAAACGTTTTAAGGCGATGTTGCTACAAAAGAATGAAACAGTTGAAGCTATGCAAGGTTATTTAATGCAATCGATTAAATCAGAACTAGAAGAATTACATGCGTTGAACATGCGTCGCCAAAATATGCATAAATATAATATTTTTAATGAATGATTTTATGCATATTTTTAATTTCCATGTAGATAGGCAGTGTCTAAAAAATTCGACACTGATTTTGCTCAAATTTTATTTGACTCTTATTTGTGTTTTAAGAGCCAATATGATTTTTTTAAGCGAAATACTATATAACTAAAGACAATTCTTTAAAATACCCCCTTAAAATCCCAAATAAGGGTATTTAAAATAAGGTGTAAGATAAAGTTTGGGAAAAGGAGGGCTTATTTTATGTCGATTAAACAAATATTGGATAAGTTTTTAAATAAAAAATGGGGATGTAGTGATTTAATTTGGTTAATTTTCTCAATTGTTATAGCAAACATATTTACAACGCCATTATTAGGTATTCCAATTGGGGTTGCAGTTTATTTTTTATTGTTTAACATTAGCGATGAAACTAAAGAAAACGCCAAAAAGTATGATTTGAAAAAGAAATAATAGAACACGCATTTATGCCGAAAAGTTTAGTTAAGGGTTCTTCTCAACGTCAATAAAGCATTAAAAATAGCCACTCAATTGTTGAGTGGCTATTGATTGGAATGATAGTTACTTTGTGTTTAAAGAATTCATACATAATTGGGATAATGCTATAGTTTTACTTTAACACTTATTTAATTACAGTGCATTCAAAAGTATTTAACGATGCGATATGTTTAGGGATTGTTAAAGGTTCGAAGTCTCAACGTCAATAAGTCATTGCATATAGCTATAATACTGGTATAGCGAATGTAATTGTTTTAGCTAATCCAGTAGCAATCCAACCAGGAACACCTAAGTCAGTTAAAGCATTTGTTATAGCACCTTCAACATTGTCTCCGAAGTTAGTGTAATGTCCTAATGCTTCTAGTAAAGCATCAACTGTAATAACTTTTTTCCAGTGGGCTTTTACTTGTTGAGATAGTGGTAGTTTATCTATTGCGCTATTAATCGTATTTTGTATTTGTGTTTTATATTTTTTTATACTTTTCATAGCAGTTTTTACTGTCATGCCTACTTTTCCTCTATTTTGCTTTTCTGCTAAGGCATGTTGTCTAGCTTCTGTAGGGTTAATATTTTGTGAAGATAGGACATCATCTACATATCGATCTTCATTGAAGTTTTTAGGTGGATTTTCAGGTAGTTTATTTGTTTTATTTATAATTTGTGAATTGTGATTTTGATTAGTAGGTTCTTGTGATTCACTTGCTGATGCTAGGGGAGTCAATATTGATGTAGCTAATAATGTGCTTTATGCTGCGCTAAAAAATAGTTTTTTCAATTTTATTCCTCCAAATTAGTTTTTTAAAAGTTAATTTATAAGTAACATATATTCTAAAAAGATGAAAGAGAGGTAAAAATTTGTTTTCTTTACTTTTATTTCAATTATTACTTTTACTTGGAGTATTTTTAATTTTTATTTTGCTAACTTATGGTTACCTGGGATTCGATTATATTGCGCTGATTGTAATGATGGTTTCAACTGTCTTTTTTGCTTATATTTATTATTTACTAATTTTTAATAAAGATGATAAAGATTCTGACAAAAAAAGAGTATTATGGTCATCTGCTGTATTTTTCCCCGGTATTATTTTAATGATTTATTTTATTATTAAAGTTTTTCTAAATTTTTATTAATACGTTTCTTTCTGTGTATTTTGTTAGCATAAATTGGTTTTTTCGCTTTATTTTTCATATTTTCAACACTACTTTTATTGTTTTTATAAAAGGCAGATAAATTTAAGTAATAAAAAAGCGCTCAAACTGAGCGTCTTTTTATGTTTTTTGAAACGAGTGGAACGAGTTTCTTCTTGTCTTGAATAGACAAGGTGTCACAATCATTATGGCTACACACAGCCAAAACTTTTTTGATATAGGTACAGAATTGATTGATTTAGATGTTCAAAATGCATAACCTATACAATTCCACTACCTATAATTAACTAATTATGTAAATTAAAAATGAGGGAAAAGCTGTATAACTGCTTTTTTCTCATTTTTATATACAGTTTAAATTATTATCGCCTTGAGTTAGATATTAAAGATGCAATACCAAATTCAACTAATAGCATTGGAAATATATATACAGCATAGACATCTGTTTTTATATAGAATTTTCCATTAAATCACTCCAAATTCTTAGTCAGGTTTTTATCGATTATAGACGTGCCATCTTATTTGTAAAAACATTTCAGTTTGTAAACTTTCAAAAAATTATTTATCAAAATAAATATTAACTAAATCTTTTAGTATTATATAGGGCTCTTTGATATATATTTAAAGGAAATTGAGAAATCCGTAACAATTCAATAGCGTTACGGGTATCAGCTTTACCTTCTTTAATCTTATAATCAAAGTAAATATGATTTTCTTCTATGGATTCATTGAAGTGATAATTTTTATAATTACCTTCTAAATATTTTGCTAATTCAATATCATGAGTAGCTGCTATCACTTTATAATTTTCATAAGTATTTAGATAACTTAGTACGGACTCAGAAGCAGCAATACGCTCAACGGTATTTGTACCTTTGAAAATTTCATCAATAAAACAATATATTGCGTTTTTACTCTTCGTATTTAACAATCGATGAATAGATTTTAGTTCTGCCATAAAATAACTATCTCCTGATAAAACGTCATCTTTATTAGCCATGGATGTATAAACTTCTCCAGGATGATAAATAAAGGAGTCTGCTGTAACAGTGTTTAATGTTTGAGCGAGAATAAGATTACTTGCTACTGCTTTCATAAAAGTTGATTTACCAGATGCATTTGATCCAGTTAATAATATATTATTATTTACTTTTAAGCTATTTGATACTGCATTTTCGAGTAAAGGATG
The DNA here is from genome assembly GCF_040739495.1 of Staphylococcus capitis subsp. capitis. Taxonomy (NCBI): domain Bacteria; kingdom Bacillati; phylum Bacillota; class Bacilli; order Caryophanales; family Staphylococcaceae; genus Staphylococcus; species Staphylococcus capitis. The sequence goes on from NZ_CP145261.1 coordinate 3,767, forward strand.
TACTAAATTTTCAAAGTCTATTTCTTTCTTTTCTACAGTAATAGTTGGTTCACAATAATTATCTAATGTCTGTCTATACATTGCTAATGAATAGTGATTATCTAGAGTACTTATATAGTCGTAACAAGTCAGTAATTCTTCTTGATATTTGGAGTATGTAGATTGAATTTTATGAAAGAAAAAGTAATCTAACATAAACACTTTTTTAAAGAACATGATAAAGGCGCCACCTATATTTTGTTCATCTGCTTTTCCAAGAAAGCCACTCAATAATCGAACTATATTAAAATGTCTAAAGTTTACATTTGTTTTTGGAGTATTTTCCAAACGATTCAGTAGATAACTTTGCTTAAGCACTTTAGCAGTATAAAAAAGCGATTTTAAATCTTGATTATAATTTCTTTTTAAAACTGCAGATAAAATAAAATTAAGTAATACAGAGAAAAACAATGTAAAGACGCCTATAGCTGGATTAATAAGAATAATAATGATACTCAATAACGGTAAAAATGGACATAACATAAATAACGTATTTTTATTAGCAGGTTTGATTTGATCAGGAAAAATGGGATAAACTACTTTTCCTATTAAAGCAAGGTGATAGGAAACTTCTTTTCTAAATCGTTCATTATTCGTAAAGAGATTTAAAAGATTATGATGTTCAATGTGAAACATATTTCTCAATGTAGCATACCACCTCATTTCACCAATAGCCGTAAAATTAAAGTTACTTTGGTGAAATAGAGCGTCAAAGTTTAAATCAGACCACGTTTTATCATCTACTAGAAAGTTAAAATTGTTATTTCGTCGAAGTTTAAATTGATAATTAAATCGCGAATTAGGACGTATAAATTCTTCTAATGCTTTCTTCTCTTTCCATAAATTATCTATTTTAGAAATCAAATGTTTTTTGTTTAAAAAAGAAGATATCATACTTGTAACTATAGTTAATAGAACTATTCCTAATACAAGATATATGTATACTTGATAACTATTCATAATAATCCTTCCCATATTTAAATTCATTTAATTTTAAACTTCATATTATCATTCAACAGTATCTCTCTCAATGTTATGAGAATTATATATAAGGATCTATAAAAGTTGTGGTAAATGAATCACCTATACAAAAGTACTACCTATAATAGTTAATTATGTTACTTTTCTTTGATTTCATCGTTTATTACCGGCTACTCTAATAGCCGGTTAGGTGCACAAATTCCGGTACAAACTTATCCGAATTTAAGTTTTGATGCTATGACAATCGTTGGGAATCTTAATAAAATTAATGCTCAAAAGCTATCTGAATTCATGAGTACTGAACCACAAATTAGACTTTGGGATATACTACAAACGAAATTTAAAGCTAAAGCGCTGCAGGAAAAAGTTTATATCGAATACGACAAAGTAAAAGCAGATACATGGGATAGACGTAATATGCGTGTTGAATTTAATCCAAATAAACTTACACATGAAGAAATGATTTGGTTAAAACAAAACATCATCGACTATATGGAAGATGACGGTTTTACAAGATTAGACTTAGCCTTTGATTTTGAAGATGATTTAAGCGACTACTATGTAATGTCAGATAAAGCTTTGAAGAAGACTGTATTCTATGGAATTAATGGAATGCCTGAAACAAAATATTTCGGTGTAAGAGATAGTGATAGATTTATTAGAATTTATAATAAAAAGCAAGAGCGTAAAGATAATGCAGATGTTGAAGTTATGTCTAAGCATTTATGGCGTGTAGAAATTGAACTTAAAAGAAATATGGTTGATTATTGGAAAGATTGTTTTAATGATTTACATATTTTGAAACCAGATTATACGATGATTAATAAAACTTCTGAACGTCATACAGTTATGGCTTTACTGTTTGATGAGAGTGAATGGGGAAAATTAAATAGAAATACTAAATATAAATTTAAAAAGATTTTTAAAGAAATATCTCCAATTAATTTAACGGAATTAATGAAATCGACTTTAAGAGAAAATGAAAAACAATTACAAAAGCAAATAGAATTTTGGCAGACAAAAAGTAAGAAGCTATTTTAAAAATGGCTACCATTTGGCTCCCTTTTAGCTCCCAAATGGCTACCTAATAATGTAGCTATTTGGTATCCATTTTTGATTTTAGGTATCCATTTGGGAGACATTTTTGATTTTGGGTAGCTATTCGGTAGCTTTTGTGTAGCCGTTCGGGAGACATATAACAATTTTTATCGCATAAATAGGAATCCCATTTGACACTGTCAAATCAATATTTTGCACAGAAATGGCTACCGAATGGAGACATTTCTGTGCAGGATTCCTCTTATGCTCTTGAATTACCTATAGTGTTATTATACACTATGATTTCGGACTGTTCAACCGCAGTTTTTAAGATTTCAGAAGAGGGGAGCAACGATAAATTTTTCATTTCTTCAATATTTTTATGTCGCTTCTCGTGATTTTTTTCATCGAACTTTTGAAACTTATTTTTACATTTAAAATAAAAAAGAGACTTAGAAAGTCTCTTTAAAATTAAATATGATAATCACCTGCAAAAGATGAAATAACATAAAATGATGTGACATCTTTTTCGTCAAGTTCCCATTTTAATGATTGAATTAACTGTTCCATCGTTAAACAATCATTCATGATTTCTTCATCTACATTGATGAATAATCCAGCTGTTTCATTATTTTCCATGTGAGTTAATTGATTATGATTATCTACCAACGATTCAGTGAACTACTCAACACTTAGCTAAACCTAAAGGTTTGACGCTTGAAGTGTGAGCTTCTCGGAAACAAAGCATACTTGATAACGTATTTCTTTGTTATCAGCGGTGTCTTTTTACTACCCGAGCTATCCCCGTAGTCCCTACGGTTCTTCTTTCTAGTTTTGACTTTGTAATCTCATACCTTCGGCCAATATATTCTGACTTGCGTTGATATCACGGTCATGATGTACATGACAATTCGGACACGTCCATTGACGGACATTGAGTGGTTTCTTGCCGTCTTGGTGACCACATTCAGAACAGATTTGACTTGATGGATACCATCTGTCTATTTTGATAACTTTTCGTCCATACCATTCTGCTTTATATTCTAACTTTCTAATAAAATGCGACCATGATACATCTGAAATGCTTTTAGCCAGTTTACGATTACGCATCATTCCTTTTGTATTTAAGTCCTCAATACAAATAACATCGTGATTTTTGATGATACTTGTACTTAACTTATTTAAAAAGTCTGTGCGTTGATTTTTAACCTTTTCATGTAATCGAGCTACTTTTTGTTTTTGTTTTTGATAATTTTTAGCGTCTAATAAATTCACATTTCGTTGTTTAGCTAACAATAAACGTCTTGATAATTTACGTTGTTCTCTCGCTAATTTTTGTGACATGCTATGTGTAAATTGATGATTATCATATTTTTGACCGTCTGAACATATCGCAAAATCACTAATACCCAAATCAATACCGATGGACTGATTGGTTTTTGACATAGGTTGAATATCTTCTTTACACAATAGGGCAACATAATATTTACCACTCGCATGTTTTGAAATCGTGGCAGACCTAATATCGCCTTTGATTTTTCTGTGAAGTTTAATCTTAACGACTGACTTTAATTTAGGTAGTTTAATATATTGATTGCCAATCAACGAGATAGAACCTTTTTGATTATTCGTTGTATAACTTTGAATCGGGTGTTTTTTACTTTTGAATTTAGGAAATCCTACGGATTTATCACGGAAAAAGTTTTGATAGGCCTTATCTAAATGTTGCTGGGCATTAGCTAAAGCTAGACTGTCTACCTCTTTTAAGAATGGATAGTCTTTTTTGTACTTGGCAGGTGTCGGTAACTTATTTTGTTTTGACGTGTCTGATTTGTACTGTTGATACGCCTTGATGCGTTCATCTAACATCAAATTATAAACTTTACGAACACAACCAAATGATTTGGCGAAAAACACTTCTTGCGTCGTCGTTGGATATATTCTGAATTTATACGCTTTGAGCCTTTCCATCAATGCCACCCGCTTTCTATCTATGATTATTTCCTTGATTTCGTATTTTAGAAATCATCTTGATACTTTTCTTCTTCCTTTTCCATCAAAATTTCATAATATTCTTCATCTACATTGACTAATTCATCAAAGTGAATATGTGAAGTGAAATCAACGACTTCTTTTGTATTTTTAAAAACATCAGTTTGTAATTTCTTACATTGTCTGTGCTCATCAAACCGGAATATTACTTCTCTAACTATTCTCATATTTTCAAGGTCTAAAGTGACTTGAACTTCAATATTTTCTTCTTCTCCAATTGTTGTGTAAGCCAAAGGACATTTCAGATTTGAATCAAATAATCCTTCTTATATATTCAATGTCTCTTCAAATTCTCGCAATTTATAATTTCTTATATTTTTACATATGAGCAAATAATCATTAATAAATTCCTTAGTATTTGTCATACTCCACACACCTTTTACAAAAATATATTAATTATTTTCATGTTCATTAAGTAATGAAAACTCTAATAACAAATTGAATAACGCTAATAAAACACTTACCACTTTTAATAGAGTTATAATCTTTTCTTTCATTGTAAATACTCCTTTATATGATATAATAAAATTAAATTGAAGGAGGAGCCCAATCTCCTCCTTACAGAATTATCTTAGTAATTCTGTAATTAAAGTCACGATAGCTCTTAATAAGTTTATAATACTTATTAGGAGCTTTTTCGTGGAGTTCTTCACGAGAAACCACCTCCTTCAATTTCTCTTTCAATACCCAACCAACCGCCACATCTCGTTGGACATCACCTCCTTTACTTTTTTATTATTTATTTATTTTTTTCTGTGTTGCAAAGCCACAACAACAAGTCGTCATGAGAGATGACAAGGAGACAAGCTAAAATATTTTTCGACTGGCGTATGCCTCAAAGAAAAATTTTTGCGCCTTGTCAGATCGAATAGACTTGTTAATAGCATCATCTTTGATGATGCGTGTGAGCGTGCAACACGAAAAAATAAATAATAAAATTCCAAATAAATAGGGAAGTGATTCCTCACTTCCCTTCATTTTCATTAGCATTTTCTTATAGAAAATGCACAAGTGGCTAATGAAGCACATTAGCCACTTGCCAAAAGTATTAATCAAACTTTTTTCTCTTGATTGATCTTATTATATGTATTATGTTTTAGGTGTGCTCCATGTTTGAATTACACTACAAAAGCCTAATGAGGAATTCATTAGGCTTTTTCCTTTGTATATACTGTGGCCAAAACTAACCTATAATACAAAAAGCGTATAGTATGAATTTGTGATGACTATATGCTATATTATCGTTACCAAACAAATTATTTCAACATTTAAGGGGGGTACAATGATGGCTGAAGATAAGTTTGAACAAGCTAAAGGTAATATTAAAGAAACAGTTGGTAATGCAACGAATAATGAAGATTTAGAACAAGATGGTAAAAAAGATAAAGCGTCTGGCAAAGCAAAAGAGGTTGTTGATAACGCTAAAGATAAAGCATCCGAAGTTATTGATAAGTTCAAAAAGTAGAGCTTTGCAATCTTTTTTAACGTAACAAGGCAGAAGTCTACGACCTCTATAGGTGGTAGATGAATGCCTATTATTTTTATATATGATATAATCAGTCTCATCATGACCGTGATATCAACGCAAGTCAGAATATATTGGCCGAAGGTATGAGATTACAAAGTCAAAACTAGAAAGAAGAACCGTAGGGACTACGGGGATAGCTCGGGTAGTAAAAAGACACCGCTGATAACAAAGAAATACGTTATCAAGTATGCTTTGTTTCCGAGAAGCTCACACTTCAAGCGTTAAAACCGATAGGTTTAGCTAAGTGTTGAGTAGTTCACACTATTAGATATATGGTATAGTGAATTTAGGTAAATCCTAATCCTTTTCTTTTGTTCTGTTTTTTCCTAAGTATAGTTAAATTTTAAGCCACTCTGAACGAGTGGCTTTTCTTATTCAATATTTTGGATGTCCTTCATCGGTATTTCCATTGTTTCATTGCCACCTTCGTTACTTATAATCATCGATTGCTTAAGTATATCTACATTTTTAATGTAGGCTTGGTGAGCGTAAAAATATCCTTGCTTCCAATACGTAATAATAGCTTTTTCTCCACTATGCATTTTCCAATATACTTTTTCATTTAAAACATTGAGTTGATCATCTAAAAGCGAAGGACGTTCTGCTTTATTTTGATCTTCCATATATTGTTCTATTTGTTGATATTGCTCAGGAATTGTCTTAAAAGCTAGCCATTTAACAAACCCTCTGCCTTTAGGAACATTAGAATCTAAATACTCTCTAGGAATCTTACGATAATCCGTTTCATCCTTATATTGTTTAGGAATCATATACAAACACCTCAACCATATAATAGAACATACGTTCGTATATGTAAACCCTTCCTTCCTATAAAATGGCTTTCAAAATTTTGAATGTGTTTTACTTAATCTTTTGACTAAAGAATTCAGCAAAGACAGATTTAAAGAAGATAAAACGTTCTAACTTACAAGAACAATTTTTAAAAATCGTAGAAATACTAAAATATGATCCATATCAACAAAGTCAATCCTTTGAAAAATTGCACCCTAAACATTTAGGACGATACTCAAGACGTATCAATCATCAACATAGAGTTGTCTATACAATTGATGAGGAAAATAAAGAAGTATTAATATTAGCAGCTTGGTCTCATTATGAATGAAAAGGAGAACTCGTTAATGAAAATTAATGATGAACTCATTGAAAATTTATTGAAAGATAAATCTACTTATTAGAATTGTATATGCTTCAAAAGGTACAGATGATATAATATTGGAGTCGCCTTTCTCTCAGGCGTCAATTGACGTAGAGAGGAGGTGCTAAAAATGACAGATATTCTTGTTCACATCATGACCACAGCAGCAAGTGGTTGTATCGTTGCGTTATTTTCGTATTGGCTTCGAAAACGCGACAATAATAAGTAAATAGGCGACAATAGCCACACCAACAAAAACCCCTCACTACTGGGAATAGTGAGGGGATTGGTGCATAAAATGCAGATATTCTTGTTAATTAGATTATAACACCATAGCGAGCAGGAATGCAAAGTTAAATAGTAATAAAATAATTATTAATGATTCTAAAAAGAGTATTTAAAGGGTTCTGTTGCAAATTAAAGAAGTTTACTTTTTTAATAATATTTTAACACCTTTAATGATATTGAATACATATAATACTAGAGCAATTAAGAAAAATAGAATTGTAATTATTATAAATATAACAGATATCAATAATTGATGATCAGGTTCTGTTGCAAAGTAAAAAATATAGCTAACCACTAATTTATCATGTCAGTGTTCGCTTAACTTGCTAGCATGATGCTAATTTCGTGGCATGGGGAAAATCCGTAGATCTGAAGAGACCTGCGGTTCTTTTTATATAGAGCGTAAATACATTCAATACCTTTTAAAGTATTCTTTGCCGTATTGATACTTTGATATCTTGTCTTTCTTACTTTAATATGACGGTGATCTTGCTCAATGAGGTTATTCAGATATTTCGATGTACAATGACAGTCAGGTTTAAGTTTAAAAGCTTTAATTACTTTAGCCATTGCTACCTTCGTTGAAGGTGCCTGATCTGTAATTACCTTTTGAGGTTTACCAAATTGTTTAATGAGACGTTTGATAAACGCATATGCTGAATGATTATCTCGTTGCTTACGCAACCAAATATCTAATGTATGTCCCTCTGCATCAATGGCACGATATAAATAGCTCCATTTTCCTTTTATTTTGATGTACGTCTCATCAATACGCCATTTGTAATAAGCTTTTTTATGCTTTTTCTTCCAAATTTGATACAAAATTGGGGCATATTCTTGAACCCAACGGTAGACCGTTGAATGATGAACGTTTACACCACGTTCCCTTAATATTTCAGATATATCACGATAACTCAATGCATATCTTAGATAGTAGCCAACGGCTACAGTGATAACATCCTTGTTAAATTGTTTATATCTGAAATAGTTCATACAGAAGACTCCTTTTTGTTAAAATTATACTATAAATTCAACTTTGCAACAGAACCTTCAAGTTGCAGCTAAGGGTAAAGTTGAAAATAAATCGTTTGAAACCGATACTAAAAATATAGATAGTAATGGTAATACAGTTAATTTATCCTTTAAACAACATGATATTAGTAAGTATAAAGAAGAAGCTAAAAAAGAAAAATCAAAAGCAAAAGGGTTTATTAAAGATTATACTGATGAATTAAATGGTGCTTACAAACATTCTGATTACCAGTATATTGAAAGATTTATCAAATCTGATAGTTCAGTTGAAAAGCATATGAAAAAAGTTGTGACTGGTAAAGCTAAAAATCATTACACAGACTTAAAAATATTAAGTGTTGAACAAAATGATAATAAATTTACGGTAACAGCTTCAAAGAAACTAGATAAAACAACTATTAAATCAAAATATGTTTTAAAATATGATAAAGATTTAGACGAATTTAAAATAATTGATTATACAGATATATAAGTTAAGAGTCTGGGGCATAATTTTGTCTTAGGCTCTATTTTTATATAGACAGTAGATGACTGAATTAAAATGCTCTTGTATCAAGATTCTTTTAATTCTAGTCATTATTGTTGGTGCATGACTACAAAATCTTTTTATAAAAATAAAATTTTACCTCTCTTCATTTTTTATTGACAACGAATATAAAAAAAAGTAGTATATAGATAAAGTGAGTGGTCACTCATTTTATCGGTGTGAGGAGGAACAATTTATGATAGAGGTAAAAAATGTAAGTAAATCCTTTGGTAAACAACAAGTGGTAGATGATATATCTATATCATTTAATGCTGGTGAGGTTGTGGGTCTAATCGGTCCTTCAGGTACTGGAAAAACGACATTAATACAGTGCATTTTAGGCATGGAGAAAATTGATGGTGGGCAAGTCACTATTCAAGAACATACAATGCCGAATAGAAAGATATTATCAAATATTGGTTATATGGCTCAAAATGATGCTTTATATAATGATTTAACTGGACGTGAAAATTTAACGTTTTTCGCAAGAATTTATATGCGTGATAAAGAAGATATTAAAAAACGTGTGAACCTATGCAGTTCCATGGTTCAATTAGACAATGATTTAGATAAGAAAGTTGAAATGTATTCTGGTGGAATGAAACGACGCTTATCTTTAGCTATTAGCTTTTTACAAAATCCTAATATCCTTATATTAGACGAACCTACAGTTGGCATTGATCCTAAATTGCGTCAGACGATTTGGAAGGATTTAACTAAAGCAAAGGCTGAAGATAAATGCATTATAGTGACAACGCATGTATTAGATGAAGCTACACGCTGTGATAAGCTCGTATTAATGAATCAAGGAAAGATATTGGCAACGGGTACACCAGATGAAGTGAAAAAACAATATCACACAGATACGATTGAAGGCGTATTTCTGAATATGGAGGGATAAAATGAATTCGTTGCACATAGCAGGACGTATTTTCAAACAGACGATTCGAGATGTAAGAACATTGGCACTGTTACTTATTGCACCTATATTACTATTGTCGCTACTATATTACATTTTTACAGTTGCCGATAATACGAATGGCGTAACAGTTGGGGTTCACGATGTACCAGATTCATTAATGACTGAATTACATGATAAAGATATTCACGTTAAACATTATAAAAATGACAATGATATAAGTGATAAAATTAAAGACGACAAATTAACAGGATTTTTGCACAGTGATGGTCAAAAAGTATCAGTGACTTATGCTAACGATAATCCTACACAAGCAGGAGAACTAACAGGTGCAAATCAAAAATGGTTAATGAGTCATAACATGAATGCCATGAAAGATAATACTAATAAATTGCATCAAGCGTTAACTAAAATACAACAAAAAATGCCCGGGGATGGGGGAGACACGCCTCATCAAGATATGGCTAAACCATATAAACTAACAACGCACTATTTATATGGTTCATCAGATTCTACGTATTTTGATATGATAAATCCTATTTTAATTGGATTTTTTGTCTTTTTCTTTACGTTTTTAATTTCTGGCATTGGCTTATTAAAAGAGCGTACTTCTGGCACATTAGAACGTTTACTTGCCTCTCCAATAAAAAGAAGTGAAATTATTTTTGGTTATGTTTTCGGTTATGGTAGTTTTAGCGTTATCCAAACAATAGTTGTCGTATTATATGCAATTTATATTCTGCATATAGACTTAGTAGGTTCGATATGGTTCGTACTATTAACGGCAATATTAACAGCGCTTGTCGCTGTGACATTCGGTATATTATTATCTACCTTTGCTTCCTCAGAATTCCAAATGATTCAATTTATACCATTAGTCATAGTGCCACAAGTACTATTTGCAGGCATTATACCAATTGAATCAATGAATAAAGGATTACAATACTTTTCACATATCATGCCGTTATTCTATACCGGCCAAACGATGCAAAATATTATGATCAAGGGTTATGGATTCAACGATATTTACATTTATTTAATTGTGTTATTCGCATTTTTCATTTTCTTATTGATTTTAAATATTATAGGCATGAAAAGATATAGAAAAGTTTAGTAGGTCAATATGAACCAAGATATTAAGTCATTAGTTGAAACCATTGTGCCTCAACTTGAATATTTAAGCGATAAACAAAGACGTGTCATAGAAAGTGCTATTGCATTATTCAGTGAACAAGGATTTGATAAAACGAGTACTAAAGAAATTGCGCAGCGTGCAAATGTCGCAGAAGGAACGGTATTTAAGCAGTTTAAAAGTAAAAGAATGTTATTATACGCAGGATTAATTCCAATTTTAAGAGATCATATCGCACCTGTAGCTGTTAAACAATTTACAGATGAATTAAACGAAGTAACCCATTTTGATGCATTTATAAATTTATTTGTAGAAAATAGATCTAAATTTATTTATGACAATAGACGTATTCTTAAAGTCATCTTAAATGAAGCTATTACTAATGAAGATTTTCAAAATATATTAGTTAATATTTTCACCCATAAATTAACGAGTAAATTAAAAGATAAAATTGAATGGTTTATCGATAATGGTGACATGCGCAATGTTAAACCTGAGTTTTTTATACGTACGGTCGTCGCACAAATTTTAAATTTAAATATCCCAATAATAGTTAATAATGACTATACTAAGGGTGAAAACTATCAGCAGTTTGCGTTATTCGTAAAAGAGGGCTTATATAGGATGTTTAAGCGAGAATAGACATCATGCAAAATATGAAATAAGAGAGTAAGGGACATAATTTCTAGAGCCAAGAACTTTATGTCACAGACTCTTAAAAATTGTGAATTAATGTTACTCATTTGGAAATTATTTACTATCGTGATAATATATAGTTATAATAAACGTATTTAGAAATACGAAAAAGAGCAACATGCTAATACATGTCGCCCTAGTGAGCCTGTTAAAAAGACAGTGGCTTGTATTTTACTAATAAGATTAAAATAACCTCTAGTTACTCGCCAAAGTATATGCTAGATGGTTATTTTTTTTGGTTCTGTTGCAAAGTAAAAAATATAGCTAACCACTAATTTATCATGTCAGTGTTCGCTTAACTTGCTAGCATGATGCTAATTTCGTGGCATGGGGAAAATCCGTAGATCTGAAGAGACCTGCGGTTCTTTTTATATAGAGCGTAAATACATTCAATACCTTTTAAAGTATTCTTTGCCGTATTGATACTTTGATATCTTGTCTTTCTTACTTTAATATGACGGTGATCTTGCTCAATGAGGTTATTCAGATATTTCGATGTACAATGACAGTCAGGTTTAAGTTTAAAAGCTTTAATTACTTTAGCCATTGCTACCTTCGTTGAAGGTGCCTGATCTGTAATTACCTTTTGAGGTTTACCAAATTGTTTAATGAGACGTTTGATAAACGCATATGCTGAATGATTATCTCGTTGCTTACGCAACCAAATATCTAATGTATGTCCCTCTGCATCAATGGCACGATATAAATAGCTCCATTTTCCTTTTATTTTGATGTACGTCTCATCAATACGCCATTTGTAATAAGCTTTTTTATGCTTTTTCTTCCAAATTTGATACAAAATTGGGGCATATTCTTGAACCCAACGGTAGACCGTTGAATGATGAACGTTTACACCACGTTCCCTTAATATTTCAGATATATCACGATAACTCAATGCATATCTTAGATAGTAGCCAACGGCTACAGTGATAACATCCTTGTTAAATTGTTTATATCTGAAATAGTTCATACAGAAGACTCCTTTTTGTTAAAATTATACTATAAATTCAACTTTGCAACAGAACCAAAAATAGTATCTTAATAATCTTCGTTTTTGAAACAGATGTATAGCTAAGTAATAATGGATCTTTGTTTCATCGATCTTATCTTACATAAAGTCATAAAAATTAAGCATTTTAAAACAATTTCTATTTTTTTACTTACAAGTATCATATCTTGTATTATTAACAAAGTATTATTTTACCTTTACTTATTGAGATATGATACAGTAATAGTGAAACAAATAACAAAATTTAATAAAGCGTGGTGTACAAATGGCTAAAATTGGTTACGCTCGTGTTTCAACACAAGATCAAAGTTTAGATAGCCAAATCGATACTTTAAAAAACTTTGGCTGTTCAAAAATATTTAAAGAAAAAGTGAGTGGTCGAAAAACGAAAAGATCAGAGTTAGACAAATGTCTAGAGTATTTACGTGAAGGAGATACATTAGTTGTTTATAAACTTGATCGTTTAGGTCGAACAACAAAACAGTTAATAGAATTGGCTCAATGGTTAGAAAACAATAACATCGAATTACAGATTATTGATATGAATATCAATACTAAGGATGCAATGGGAAAAATGTTTTTTACGATGATGAGTGCTTTTGCTGAACTCGAAGCCAATCTTTTAAGCGAACGTACTAAAAAGGGGCTTGCTTCTGCAAGAGCGAGAGGGCGCGTCGGTGGACGTCCACCCATGCCTGATCATAAAAAAAGAGAAATTAAGTTCCTATATGATGAACAAAAAATGACCGGTGAACAAATAGCCGAAGCTACTGGCGTAAGTAGGTCAACTGTATATCGTGTAATCAAAAAATAAAAATAATGAAAGATATTTTATAATTCTTTCATTTTACTATGTATTAAAGTTGTATCTTTATTTTTTGTGTTTAACTTCTTATTCAAACGTTACCTTTTTATTTGTAAATTTTTAAATAGGATGTAATAATACTTTTGTATGACACAAAACAAAGAGGTGAAATACATAATGGAAAACGTAGTTAATTTTGTAAAAAAATTAATCGAAGAAGTTCAAAAATTAATCAACGGTGGCTCTTCTTCATCTGATAGTGATAATACTTCTAAATAATAATTTAGACCACTCTTTATGAGTGGTCTTTTGATATAAATATTTATTAAAATAATTTACAAATAGTATTAAACAGTATATACTAAAGATGTAAAAGAAAAGACACAAGTGCTGATAACACTCGTGCCTTAGTAAGCCCGTTAAAAAGACGGTGACTTTTCAGTGCTTTTAACCATTCTTCCTACTCGTCAAAAGTTGGGATGGTTATTTTTTGGCTTAATCTAATAAGCTCGATTACTAGACCAATGAAAATGTAAAAGAAAAGGCACAAGTGCTGCTAACACTCGTGCCTTAGTAAGCCCGTTAAAAAGACGGTAGCCTAAATTAATTTTTTAACGTAACAAGGCAGAAGTCTACGACCTCTATAGGTGGTAGATGAATGCCTATTATTTTTATATATGATATAATCAGTCTCATCATGACCGTGATATCAACGCAAGTCAGAATATATTGGCCGAAGGTATGAGATTACAAAGTCAAAACTAGAAAGAAGAACCGTAGGGACTACGGGGATAGCTCGGGTAGTAAAAAGACACCGCTGATAACAAAGAAATACGTTATCAAGTATGCTTTGTTTCCGAGAAGCTCACACTTCAAGCGTCAAACCTTTAGGTTTAGCTAAGTGTTGAGTAGTTCACTAAGCTCGATGATAAGACCAATGAGTGCAATGAGAAAAATCCCAAATTGCAACATGGTACTTATATCAACCAAAAGGCGTCTCCTTTCTAAAGATTTGATTGATACCACCATAGGCATCACACGGTTCTGTTGCAAAGTTAAAAATCATATAATATTTATACTGAAAAACGGAAAATAATTAATACTAACAAAACTCTTTACTGTTAAAACAATATTTGTTTTTATAGTTTTGTATAGATGCGCATATAATTTTAACTTTGCAACAGAACCTAAACATTTATAATAGATGTAACGAGATATCAAAAAAATGTATACACCAATCCCCTCACTACCGCTAATAGTGAGGGGATTTTTTTGGTGTGGCTACTTAAGGTCGCCTATTTATTAAGATGATGGTTTTATATACGTCTGTATTGCTTGTAAGACGACGTTTTTTAAGTTGTCTTGTAATTCATCTTTATAGTTATGGTTACGCTCGTTTAAATCTAATGCACGTATCTGTAGCGTGTCTATGACGCCTGTGACTAATCCTTTTTTAGTTTTTACTTCAATATCTGATGGATAACGTTTTTTGCGATTTGTAATTGGTAATGCCCAAACAAAATTTGTCCCTTTAATAGTCATATTGTTGTTTACTATTAAGCACGGTCTGATTTTTTGTTTTTCACGACCTCTTGTGGGGTTTAGGTCGATATAGTAGATATCAAACTGTTTGATACTCATATTTCGCGACCTACACTTTCGCCAAAGTCAATTTCAGGTTCAGTGTATTTGCCACCGTTTTTGAAGAAGGCTGTGATTTCATCTTCAATTGATTGTTCTTTCTTTTTGATAAACAAACCACCGTTGGTTTTAGATACTTCAACCTTATCTCCGACTTCAAAATCAGTAAGTTGTATCGTTTGTTTGCTTAAACTAATTGCTTTACTGTTTCCACTTTTAAAAATGCGTTCAGATGTTTTAACCATTGGTATCATCTCCTTATATTCATTATATCAATATGTACTTACGTATGTAAATACATTACAAGTATGAAAAAGAGTAGCAACTCGAAAGCTACTACAGCTACTACTCGAAAGACGCTTCATATTATACCTACTGCCATCAGACTAGATGAGATTTTTTGGAGTGAAAATGTTAAAAAATAGATGTTAAAATGTATTTATTTTATCAACGTAATCTTTTATTTCGTCGATTTTCTTATCAAATTCATCTATTTTGTTTTCTGCTGGTTTTGGATTATATTTGTCGTACATATCATCTAAGTAATTGTAAAAATTACGGTTCTGTTGCAAAGTAAAAAATATAGCTAACCACTAATATATCATGTCAGTGTTCGCTTAACTTGCTAGCATGATGCTAATTTCGTGGCATGGGGAAAATCCGTAGATCTGAAGAGACCTGCGGTTCTTTTTATATAGAGCGTAAATACATTCAATACCTTTTAAAGTATTCTTTGCCGTATTGATACTTTGATATCTTGTCTTTCTTACTTTAATATGACGGTGATCTTGCTCAATGAGGTTATTCAGATATTTCGATGTACAATGACAGTCAGGTTTAAGTTTAAAAGCTTTAATTACTTTAGCCATTGCTAACTTCGTTGAAGGTGCCTGATCTGTAACTACCTTTTGAGGTTTTCCAAATTGTTTAATGAGACGTTTGATAAACGCATATGCTGAATGATTATCTCGTTGCTTACGCAACCAAATATCTAATGTATGTCCTTCTGCATCAATGGCACGATATAAATAGCTCCATTTTCCTTTTATTTTGATGTACGTCTCATCAATACGCCATTTGTAATAAGCTTTTTTATGCTTTTTCTTCCAAATTTGATATAAAATTGGGGCATATTCTTGAACCCAACGGTAGACCGTTGAATGATGAACGTTTACACCACGTTCCCTTAATATTTCAGATATGTCACGATAACTCAATGCATATCTTAGATAGTAGCCAACGGCTACAGTGATAACATCCTTGTTAAATTGTTTATATCTGAAATAGTTCATACAGAAGACTCCTTTTTGTTAAAATTATACTATAAATTCAACTTTGCAACAGAACCATTTTAGTTATATTTAATTTACTATTTAAAAAATATTTACAAGCAATAGTGAGTTCCTTGATAGCGCTATCTTTATTATTTTATTTATTTGTTATATTATAAGTTCAACTTTGCAACAGAACCTTACTATGACTCTGGTTGATATTTCAATCCATCCACTTTATAAAGTGTTAGAAATAGATACTAATTAGAAAAAATATTGAAGAATATATTCATTTTTCAATTAACATAATCGATGATTATCAGAAGTTTGATTCACATTAAAAAGGCACGACAAGTTCATGAAATTGTTGCGCCTTTTTAATTGTAATTAGTTACCAAACAAACGGCTCCAAAACCCTTTTTTAGGTGGTTGTTCTACCTTATCATCATAGTCGTTCTTTGTTTCTTCAGATGCATTATTGTTTTTAAGTAACTCATTTTCTTCTAAGTTGCTATCATTGCTCTCTTCGGGAACCTCTTTATTTCTATCTCCAACATCTTCTGCAGTTTGATTTTCGTATTGTTGATTAACATTTTTAACTTCTTCAGTGAATTTTGCTTCTTGTGCATTGATATTTCCTCTATCATTCGTAGATGGATTAAAAGAATAATTAAGTTGCCTTTCTTCTTCCAATTGATTCTCCAATTTTTGAATTTTTTTATTACTTTCTAAAGCTAATATTTGTTGATTTTCAAGTAACTTTGATCTTTCTTGTAATTCTTTTCTATAGAATTCTATTGTTATTTCATAACGGCTTTCTTGTTTTTCCATCTGACTATTTAAGGTATCAATTTGATTTTTAAGTATTTCTATTATCTGAGTATCACTTTTAGATTCAACATTAATCTTATCTGATTCATTCTTTTTTCTATCCTCTGTATTAATTTCGAACCCATATTTCTTTTTATTTTCATTCACCCTTTTAATGATTTTTTCTACATCAGTATCATCTTTAATGAACGAGGTGTTTTCCTGTTTTACTGTCTCTATATTTAGTCGCTTAATATTATTAAAAATTGTTTGTTTACTAACCTCTAATTCTTCACTCAACTTTTTTACACTCTTCACATAATCAACCCTTTATAAATAGTTTATCAACCCTTTGCAATACATTATAAGACTATAAGTCCCCAAATATAAAGTTATTTGGCACAGACAAAATATATCTTATCAACGCTTTATCTAGGGTTTATAGTTTTATCAAAGGTTCGTAAAGGGTTGACACACCTTTGATAACCATACACTTTCTCCTTTTATAACCCTATTTAAAATGCTATAATATACTTAACATATCAAAAACCCCCAACTACTGGTAATAGTCGGGGGGCTGGTAATAAAACGCCGAAAACGTTTATTTATATAATTGATACTTGTATTATATAATGATTTTCTTCTTAGTGCAAGCACCTAGACTATTAAATAAACGTAAATGATTGTAACCGTTTTATTACCTCTTACCAAACTATATTTCGGAAGAGGTTTTTATT
>NZ_CP145262.1 GCF_040739495.1 Staphylococcus capitis subsp. capitis
TAAGTCATATTTTACAGATAAAAGATATTATATTAGCCAAAAAGAATGGCTTGAATTATGGTGTGACGTAACAGGAATTTCAGAAATTACACAAGTTCAAGTTCAAAAAATAAGACAAAATAACAATAAAGAGTTATATGAAATGGCTAAGTATTCTGGTAAAGATAGTGATTATTTAATAAATCAAAAAGTATTTGATGCATTCTATAAATCACTTAAAGGGAAACAGGTATTAGTTTATTCAGGATTGTTTAAAGAAGCGAGAAAGAAATTAAAGAATGGTGAATTGGATTATTTAAAAGATATTGATCCAACGGAATACGTGTATCAAATTTTTTACATGTGGAATAAAAATGAATATTTAGCGAGTGAAATTTTTGATTTAACAGACGAAGAGAAAAGATTAATTAATCATCAAATGATTAACGAAATCGAAGAGGAAAAATAAAAAACAAAACGCTACTCGAAAAAAGAGTGAGCGTTTTTTGTTTTGTTAGAAAAAAATAAAGATGTTTTTCTGAAAAAAGTTTGAGATTTTGAAATGAAAAATATGAGGGTATACAGGTGTAATATTGCAACTATTGCCATTCAAGAGCATAAAGGAATCCTGCATCAAATTGGTACGTTTTACGTACCAATTTGATGCAAAAGTATTGATTTGACAGTGTCAAATAGGATTCCTAAATGTGATGTAAAAATTTATGCGAACGTACGTAAAACGTACCCAAAACGTACGTGAAACGTACCTAAAAAATTGGTACGTATCGGGTACGTTGAAAATCTTGTTTTGTCTATACTAATTTATGAATGATTTTTTTCTTACGTTTTCTGAAATCATTTTGCGTTTAGAAATAAATTCTAAAGTGATTTATAGCCTCTCTATTGAACGAAAAATTTTTAGGTGCTTTTTTTATACGTGGAATAATAAAATGTCCTAGAAAGAGCTTAAAATGCAAAATAAAAAGACTACTCATTTTTGAGTAGCCGGAGAATTGTTTTTTTGATGTCTTAAATGAAAGTGAGTACTACATAATCATATCATATGCATTTATGCCGAGAAAATTTATTGATGTTGAGAAGAACCCTTAACTAAACTTGAAGACGAATGTCGGCATAGCGTGAGCTATTAAGCCGACGATTCGACAAGTTTAGGGATTGTTAAGGGTTCCGAGGCTCAACATCAATAAAGCAATTGGAATAATGCAATTAATTATTAAGATGTTGTAAATTTTTAAATTTTAGAAGTAATTTATGATGAGATATGTTATTTTGAGGTGGTAATAATTCTATATGTAAGGGGGGTTATTTTCATGGAACACATTTCAAAATTAGGCGAAGCTATCGCTAATACAGTTTCAGCAGGACAATCTGGAGATGGTGCTGAATTAGCTAAATCAATCGTTAATATTGTGGCTAACGGTGCTGGTGTAGTAGAAGATATTGCTAAAGCATTTGGTTTAATGTAATAGGTATCTTCACTCATTACATATAAAGAGATTAATCAACTAATCGTTGATTAATCTCTTTTTTGTTTTTCGATGGTTTTTTTATTTGCTGTTATATCTTTTAAATTTAGTAATAAAAAAACAATTATTTTGAGTGTTTTTTTGTGGTTTTTAAGACGAGTAAAACGAGTCTTTTCTTATCTTGATACTATAGGTAACTATTTCGATTTAGGTCGATAGCATTCAAACCATTGTCATTTCTGGTTTCAGGCACAAAAAAAGTTGCTTTTTCATACCTATTATAGTAGAGTTTATGGTGACGAAACCAGAACTTTACAAGAAAGGAGAAAAAGCAACTTTTTTATATATAATGTTTGAGAAAACAAAGTTGTTTTTATGTGTTATAACATGGAAAAGTATACAGAGAAAAAACAAAGAAATCAAGTATTTCAAAAATTTATTAAACGACATGTGAAAGAAGGACAAATGGATTTGATAAGGGAGTGCAATACATTCTTGAGTTTTGTGGCAGATAAAACATTAGAGAAACAGAAATTGCATAAATCTAATTTATGTAAAAATCGATTTTGTCCTGTATGTGCGTGGCGAAAAGCGAGAAAAGATGCGTTAGGTTTATCATTGATGATGCAATATATTCAACAAGAGGAGTCAAAATCATTTATATTTTTAACACTTACGACCCCAAATGTTACAGCTGAGCATTTAGAAGGTGAGATACAAAAGTATAATAAATCATTTAAAAAGATGATTGAACGTAAAAAGATTAAGTCTATTGCGAAAGGTTATGTTCGTAAATTAGAAGTCACGTATAATGCGGAACGTGATGACTATCACCCTCATTTTCATGTCTTGATTGCAGTAAA
>NZ_CP145264.1 GCF_040739495.1 Staphylococcus capitis subsp. capitis
ATAATTTAAATGAGCTACATCTATATTTTGCTTTTATTTCCTTTAATGGTGGGATTTATCTTATCATTAAAAAAGAAAAAACATGATAAAAAATAACTAATTCACTATAGTAAAGAAATTACAGATTTTCTATGAGTAAGACTTGTAATTTTATTGCAAATGAAGAAGCTACAAGCTATACTGAAATTAACAAATATTGAACTCATGTATCACCGAACCCCAACCTATGCCAGTAGGTTGGGGTTCTTTAGTGGTGAGGCTATGTCGCCTTATTTATTGCGGTTGTTTAGCCAAAACGTGAAAATCGCAACACAGCACTCTACTATAATAGGTGCTATTATACAAACAAATATTAAACTCATGATTTCACCTCCTTCCGCCGAATCTATCGCCGGAAGTAAGACGACCTAAGTATTATAACAGAAACTTAATTAATATACTTCTTTGGTATTATTCTTTATATAACAAATAAAATAAATGAAAAATTTCAGATAACTAATCAAATAAATAAATTTAAACCGCTGTTTTGTCATTTGAGATTTTGAATAAAGATACAAAAGTTCACTTAATGAAAAAGAATGAAAACACGTGAGAACAACGATGTATAAAAGATGAATAAACGATAATCACAAGACAAAGGCTTAAACGCTGTTAAATCAACGTTTAAGCCTTTATTGTTAGTTAACATAATTAACTATTATAGGTAGTAGAATTGTATAGTCTATTCATTGACTGAATTATATCAATAATTTTATTCATCTTACTTTTATCATGTGACACTACTCCTACAACTCTTTTATAATTTTGTAATTTTTTTTGATATAAGTTCATACTTTCAAGTCTTGTAGTCAATGATTGGGGGGTCAAAGTAATACCTTTATTTGCTTTAACATTAGCCAATATAGTTTCATAATAATCAACATAATTAATATGTAGCTTATCTTTAAGAGAATAACTTTTAAGAAAATTATATGTATCACATGGTGGTGTTTGTATATAAATATTCTCCTTTTTTAAGGATTTTACATTAACTTGCTTAGTGTTTGTAAACTTATTTTTATCAGCATAAGCTACAATAAAATCTTCAGTATAAATTTTTTCTATATAAAGCGAATCATTCCTTAAATTTGTAATATCACCGATAATAACATCTATATTATCTTTATAAAGTTCTTCAATTAACACTGAAGTACTATTTTCAATAACTAAAACGACATTTTTAGTAAGATAATTCCTCTCATGTAACTTATATAATGAAAAACTAGGTATGACTCCCAATCTAATTTTTCTATTTTTAGAATTACTTATTTTATTTTTTAAATCTTTTATTTGCTCGTTCATTTTTAAAAATGAATGAAAAACAATATTTCCACTTTTAGTTAAAAAAATTCCTTTAGAAGTTCTATAAAATAAATCACAGTCAAAGTAATTTTCAATACTTTTAATTCTTTTGCTTAAGGCTGGTGTACTTATATTCAATTCTTTAGAAGCTTTATTTAAACTATTGTATTCGACAACTTTAATGAAGTCTTTCATATAATTAAAATCCATAAAATCCCCCATAGTATTAACTATTGCTTTATACCTATATTAAGACATTACTTATTCATATATTTCAAGTAAAGATTTATCCTTTTAATAACAGAGGAGGTGAAAAGATGATTTATTTTTCTACAGCTGAAGTAGATGACATAGATAGTGTCGCAAGCTTTCGTATGATTTTATTAAATAATGGTAAATCACATTATGGAAGTGCAAATAATGATGAACTTTTAAAAATTAAAAATCATTTTAAAAGTTGGATGAAAAAAAATTTAAAAAAAGATGATGTACATATTGTTATAAGTAAGAATGACGACGAAGAAATTATAAGTATGGGGATAGGAATAATTGATAACCGTGCCCCTGTACAAGGATCATTAAATGGTAAAAGTGGTTGGATTTCAAGTCTAATTGTTCATCCTAATTACAGAAAGCAAGGGCTTGGGAAAGAAACATTGAATACATTAATAAAATGGTTTGATATGAACTATGTTTCAAAAATCATTTTACATTCTACTAAAGAAGGCGAATTTTTATACAATAAATTAGGATTCTTAAAAGATAATGAGAATATATTTATTAAAACTATTTATTGAGGAAGGAAACAAATATGAATGTTTTGATAATCGGTATGGGGTTTGCAGGAAATATGTATCAACAAGTTTTATCCCATCTAAAAAAATATGATAATTACTCATTGAATATAGCTTATCACTCAAAAAGTAGAAACAATTTTTCAATAAAATACTACTCAACTCTTAGAACTGCACTTAAAGAACATAAACCTTCTTTAATAATTGTTACCGTAAATGATGTATATCATTTAGAAATTTTAAATGAACTTAAAGATTTTAAGGGAACTATTTTATGCGAAAAACCTCTTGTTGCTAATCAAGAGCAATTAGACATAATAAAAAATTCTCTTTCTAATGAAATCAATTTAATTTTAAGTACCGTTATTCGTTTCTCACGTGCGTCTCAAAAACTAAAGAATTTTTTAAAGAATAGAAAAACTTCCATAAAAAAAATAAATTTTGTTTGGAAAAAAAATAGAATTAATGATTACCGTCCCACAGTAGGAGTTATCAGTGAAGTTATTCATCCTTTAGATACCATTCAATGGCTTTTAGACAAAAATATTAATATCCAAAATACATTAACGACTTCATCTAATTATTCTGTTGATAGAAATAAAAAAACTTTAGATAGTGTATTTATTTTAGGAGAAACTGATGATAAAGAAGTTATTTCTGGATACAGTAGCTTTATTAGTTTACAAGTCGAGCGATCTATTGAAATTGTGTTAAAGGATCTAGAACTAGATACACATTTTTTTATTACATTAACTTTTGACAAAGACGAATGGTTCTCAGATAAATTAATTATTTTTCAAGAAGATCAGGAAGGTTATAAAGAAATAATTAACTTTAATAGTATGGATATTAAGACTCATTATAGTAAAAAAATAGAACGCACATTACTAATGGTTAAAAATATTTTAAATAGTGAAATGAAATCTACTGATCTTTGTTTAAAAGAGGATACATTTAGTATCCAATCATTACTTAATGACATTTCAAAAAATGAGCCTAAAAGTGAAATTGACTATGATTTTTCTTCAAAGAACATTTTAAAAAAGAATTCAACAACATTCGATAGGATAGGATAATAATGAAAAAAATATGGATTTTAACTATAGGTATGTTTGCCTTAGGTATGGATGCCTACATTGTAGCTGGATTAATACCTTCAATAAGTCAAAGTTTTAACAAAAATAGTTCTGCTATTGGTCAGGGAGTAACAGTTTTCACATTATTTTTCTCTATTTCTGCACCAATTTTTTCAACAATATTAGCTAAATCGCCAGTAAAAAAAATATTAGTGATAGCAATCAGTGTATTTACTTTAGCCAATATTATAACCGCAATATCTATGAACTACACGGTATACATCATATCAAGAGCAATCGCTGGATTAGGAGCTGGCGTATTCTCACCAATAGCGATAAGTGCAAGTAATCATTTAGTTTCAGAAAAGCATAAAGGAAAAGCAATCGCATTTACAGTAGGTGGAATGAGTGTAGGAACTGTCATAGGAGTGCCTCTTGGACTAGAAATTTCGAAGCTTTCTAATTGGAGATTTGCGATGTTGGTTATTATTGTCATTAGCTTTATTGCATTGATAAGTATTTCTATACTGATGCCTAAATTTAAAATACAGGCTCCTCCAAATTTAAAAGATCGTTTTCAATTATTCCTAAACAGACACGTCCTAAGAGTTATTTCAGTCACATTATGTGCTGCTGTCGCTAGTCTAGGTTTGTATACTTATTTGGCCGATATCATTAAAGCAAATACGGATATAAAAAGTTTAACTTATTACCTTACAGCCTGGGGCATAGGTGGATTAATAGGAAGTTTTGGCATAGGTTTTGTTATAGATAAATTTAAAAATACAAGACTTGTTATGTTGATTATTTTAATTTTATTAGCATTAAGTTTTGTTTTAATTCCTGTTTCTATCAAATTACCTCTATTAGGCTTACTACCCTTTATTCTATGGGGGGCTATGGGATGGGCTACACAAGCACCCCAACAACATATACTACTAAAAAATCATCCTAAACATGGAGGTTCTGCTGTAGCTTTAAATAGTTCTATTAATTATTTAGGCAGTGCTATTGGATCAGCAATCGGAGGAATTATTTTATTTAATGTTAATAATACAAACGTACTAATATATAGCGCTTTAGGAATTACTATTATTGGTATTTTATTACAATTGTTAAATATTTCTATAGATAGGGAGAAATTATAGATGTATAAAGAACAAAGTATCGCTTTACTTAATGATTTAAAATCTAGTAATCAATATAGAGAATTTAAAGAGATAAATAGAATAGCGGGAAAGTACCCTTCAGCTTATAATTTTAATAATAAAATTAATGTTTTTTGTAGCAATGACTATTTAGGAATGTCACAAAACAAAGAAATTATGCTTTCAATGATAGATGCAATAATTAAGTTAGGCGCTGGAGCTGGGGGCTCTAGAAATATCGGGGGATCACATAAATACTTCTCTATGTTAGAAAATATGTTAGCTGAATGGCATCAAAAGGAAAGTGCACTGGTATTTCCTACTGGATATTCTTCAAATGATGCTAGCATTCAGTGCCTTTTAAGGAAATTTCCTGAAATGATTGTATTTTCAGACTCTAAAAATCATGCTTCTATAATTAATGGCATAAGAAGCACTAAGAATCAAAAGATAATTTTTGAACATAACAATACATATGACTTAGAAAGTAAACTAAAAAATTACTCAAAAGATACACCTAAAATAATCATATTTGAATCTATCTATTCTATGGATGGTGATGTTGCTCCAATTAAAGAGATAGTAAATTTGGCTATTAAATACAATGCTCTAACTTTTTTAGATGAAGTTCATGCAGTAGGTATGTATGGAAAAACAGGAGCAGGATATGCTGAATTATTAGGTATATCAGACAAAATAGATATCATTCAATCAACTATGGCCAAAGGAATCGGCATTATTGGAGGATATATAACAGGTGAAAAAAATATTATTGATTTAATTAGATCATTTTCTTCTGGGTTTATTTTCACTACAGCACTTCCGCCTTGTATAGTAGCAGGTTGTATTACTAGTGTAAACCACATTAGAAATTCTAATGTGGAAAGAATAAATTTAAAAGAAAAGACAAAGTATTTACGAGAAAAATTAAGTGAGTACAATATTCCAGTTCTAAAGGAAAGTACTACACATATCGTTCCTGTAATTATAGGAAATAGTCTAAAATGTAAACAAGCTTCTGAGAAACTTTTACAAGAATATAATATATATGTCCAACCTATTAACTATCCTACGGTAGAAAAAGGTACTGAAAGATTTAGAATTAATGTAACACCTAATCATACCCATAAGGATATTGATCATTTATGTGAATCTATTCATTCAATTTTCAGAGAATTAAGTATTTAAAACTATTATACTGTAAGACTTGTTTTTACTCTTCTTGAATTATTAAGCAACTATCCTTATAATTTATTCAATTTTTCATTAAAAAATTCAAAGAAGCTGAAAGATTTTTACCAGTAAGCTAGCATATCTCATAAAGTGACTAACGTAGTTGTTAGTCACTCTTTTTATTGTTGCTCTTTTAATCGTTTAATCGCATTTTTTAATGGCCGATCATCACGATATGTATTGAAGTTCATAAATGCTGTACTATCAAAATGTTGTAATAAGTGATGAAAGACGTCATTTTCTTGTCTCAGTTGGTCGATTTCATCTTCCAACTGATGAATATGGCGCTGGAGTGCCTGATTGCTCGATTTGAGTGCCTCGTTGTCTTTTTTAAACAATTCACTGACTTCACTGGATTCTTTAATTTGTTCGATGACTGTCGGTTTAATCCGATTACCAATGGCTGTATGACGTATGTATTCGGTCACATTCATCTCTCGAATATCCGCAAGTGCACAAATCTTTTCGTATTGCGATTGACTTACACGAATTGTTAAAATTTTTTCTTTTGAATTTTGTTTTTTTGGCATTGAACCACCTCATGATTAATATATGATAAGCATACATATGTGTGCTTATCTTTATATTAATATAACATACATATGTATGCTAATAAATACGTATGATTTGAGGTGGTATGAGCTAACATTTGGCATACATATTTTCAAACATATTTGTTTGATAATGCGTATGTCATTTGTTAGCTATAGAACGGAATTCAAAAATATATTTTTGAATGTAGTGATGGCCTCGCCAGAGCGAAGATAACTCTTACATTTGAATGTAAGAGTATATCGAGCTATACTCTCATTGCGGAATCAGCCTCACATGTTTGAGGCGTAGCGGTGAGAGTATCCATCATTTTACATAAGCGAAGCATTGTCGAAGGTAGACAATCACAGCGCTTGTAAAATGATATTTGCGAAGGTTCTCGAAAGTAGAGAACCACAGACAAATCAAAAAGCTTCGGGGAGGGCGCTCAATTTGAAATTAGCTTGGAATACGCAAAAAAATAAAATGAGCGATGTTAAAGGCAAAGAGATGGAACAAGAACGTAAAGGGAGAATCAAAAACGATGAGATTGATTTGAAACGGACAAACTTAAACTTTGATTTAGTTGAAGATGAACGTCATTTGTATCATCGTGTGAAAGATAGAGTCGATTATTATAAAGAACAGGGGTCACGTGTACAGAAAAATAGTGTGGTGATGTATTCCAATATCATTACGTTATCGAAAGAAGAGGCCGACCGTATGGGAGAAACACGTACAAAACACTACTTTAAGACATGTAAAGATTACTTCAGTGAACGTTTTGGCGAAGCTAATGTCGTTTCAGCGAAAGTGCATATGGATGAATCAGCGCCTCATATGCACCTTCACTTTATACCTGTGAATCATCAAGGGCGGTTATCAGCACGTACAGCTATGAATCGACAAGCCATTCATCATATCCATGATGAATTAACAACACATCTGTGCCAGCAAGGTTTTGATGTTGAACGTGGGAGTACCGATGATAATAAAACGTATATTCAAGATATTCATGAATATAAAAGGAAAGCGAAAGTTTTAAGTGAATTAGACCAACAAATTGAAACGAAAAAACAATTGTTGAGGGATATCAACGATTTACACGATGAAAAAGAACATTTAACTCGGGATATTCAAAACTTAAAACGGAAAAATCATTTTTTACAAGAGGATTCTCAACAGGCTCAAGAAGATATCGACCTATACAAGCAACTGAGAACGATTTCTAGGGACGATTTTAAAAAAGAGGAGGAAAAGTACCAACAAGAAATCGAAGCGTATGAGGCGTCTCTGAGTGGCCTTAGAATGAATTACCGAGATTTGGACAAGCGTAATCAACATTTAACAACACAAAATAATCAACTCGAACACCATTTAGACATGTTAAATGCACGTCATCAAACGATGAACGACATGGTAAGAAACGATACACGTATTTTGTTTGCGGGGCTTAGATGTGCGTTGAAAGATAGGAACATTGATTTAAGCGCAGAAATTAAATATCAACGTATGCCAGAAGTCGGTATTGATCCCGATACGGTGGATCAGGGGGCTTTAACACATGCATATCAAGGTAATGTGTCAGGGATAGACCATCATATAAGAAAGGCATCAGCACCTATTAAAAAAGAGACAGAGAATGACTTAGAATTAGAATAAATCAATAAAAATAAGCGCTCAAACAAGTATGATACTTGCCTGAGCGCTTATCTCAATGAAAAGAGTAATTAAAAACTTAATAAGCTTAATTAACTTATTAAGTTTTTAATTACTGAACTAGTCTACTAATTCAGTAATTAGGAACAATACCTTTGTATTTCTATATTATTATAAGAATTCCAAGGTAGCAAAGATATTATATTGGAAGTGATAGATGTGAGTATGATTTCTAAATTAATTGATGAAGATATTTTTTAAAGTTTATTTTTGTGTTCGTTTCTTTAGAAGTATATTTGAATGAATTTGGAGTATTTCACTCCGACCTTTTTAATATATTTTTATAAATCTTTTTATAAACCTTTTTAGGCATTATTTGAGGCTTAGAGCGACAAGAGGTTTGAAATGATAAAAGGGACATTTTGTAACAGTAAAAGGGACATTTTGTAACAGTAAAAGGGACATTTTGTAACAGTAAAAGGGACATTTTGTAACAGTAAAAGGGACATTTTGTAAATTAAGTCACTTATATTCTTTATTCTCTATATAATAGGTGTTATAATTCGTTTAATCATTATTATAGAGGGACATTTTGTAAATTAAGTCACTTATATATTTAGAGAGGAGTTTTTTATGTCTGGTGAAACAGTAGTATATAGAAATGAGATGAATTTAGTCCCATTAAGACGTTTTACAAGTACTGAAGTAGATTTATTTTTTACATTATGCAATAAACTTAAAGAACAGGATACGAGAAAAGTAATTATTCCTTTTGAAGAATTAAAATATTTAAGTAACTACTATACACGTTCTCAAGAACGTTTTATTAATGATTTAGAGCACGTATACGATAAAATGTTGAATCTAACATATGTGGAGCGTAATGATAGGTCTTTTGAAAAATTTGTTTTATTTACTTCATACAAATTAGATTTAGACGAAGAATGTTTATCTATTAGTGTTAATCCTGATTTAAAACATATTTTAAATTCTATAACAGCTGATTTTACGAAATTTGAATTAAAAGAAATGACCCATCTTAAATCTACTTACGCTAAAAATATGTTTAGATTGCTTAAACAATATAAACATACTGGTTATATAAAAATAAATATAGCTGATTTTAAAAATCGTCTAGATATACCTAAAACTTATCAGATGAATGATATAACCAAACGTGTATTAAAGCCAATAATTAATGAACTTTCTTCAATTTTTAATAATCTTAATATCAATAAAATTAAAGCAAAAAAAGGACGTAAAATTGAATGGTTAGAGTTTACCTTTGACGCTGAGAAACGCATTCACAACAAACGACAACCACAAATAACTAATATAGGTAAGTCGCACCAATATACTAATCGTGAGAAAACACCTAAATGGCTTGAAACTGGTTTATATAAGGGACAACATGCTCATACAGACTATGACCCTCAATTAAAAAAAGATCGAGAGGCATTTCAACGTCAATTAGAAGAAAAATGGGAGGAATA